>JAQWPM010000023.1 GCA_029245345.1 Longimicrobiales bacterium | reverse complement strand
GCGGCGGCGGCGGCGGGGCTCCGAGGAGGACCTCCATGACCCACTTGCCGCGCAGCACCGGTGAGGTGCGACCGGCATGGGAGGTCATGGTCAGTACGCTGGCGTGCCCAAGGATGCCCCTTCGCCGCTCATCCATGTACTGGACCTTACGGAGTTGCGACCCGGTTACCCCGTCAACCCCGTAGTGCCGAGCGAGGCGCTCATTGAGGAAGGTGTAGTCCGCATCGTACAGATCAAGCAGGCTGCGGTCCTCTCGCACAAGACTGTTGAAAAACGCCTCGGTCTCGCGGCGCATGTCGGCGGCGAGCTGGAGGTGGTAGTCCGGGTCGATGCGCACGTCAGGGTGGATCTTCTCCAAGTCCTGGAGCCTCAGCCACTGCGCCGCGAATCGAGTCCCGAGCGCGTCCGAGCGCGGGTCCGCAAGAAGACGCTGGGCCTCACGGTCGAGCGCTGCGGGGTCAGAGAGCCGCCCCTCAGCAGCCACCTGAGCGAGTGCGGCGTCGGGGGGCGCGCCCCACAGGAAGAACGACAACCGCGCCGCGAGGTCGCTGTCTCCGATCGGGTAGGGTTCGCCAGCCGCGACGGCCTGCGCCGGTTCCTCGAAGCGGAACACGAAGTGCGGACTCGCGAGCATGGCTTCGAGAGCGGTGCGTACCCCCATCGCGAAATCGCCTGCCGCCGCGCCCTCATCATAGAACCCTAGGAGCGCCTGGGTCTCGTCGGCAGACACGGGCCGGCGGAACGCGGCAGGCGCGAGACGCGCGATGATGCGCTCCGCACAGGGGCGGGCTTCGGCCGCCGAATCTGGGGTGCAGGAGAACACCGCCGCCCCACCCGGTGCTTCGCTCACTCCCGCAGCGCGGTCCGGTCCGACGATCACCATGTCGCGCAGGTGCGGGAGCGAGTTGACTCCGTACGTACCTGCGATTGCCGTACTGGCGAGCGACCAGTCGTGTGGCGCTATCAGATCCTGGACAGGGCCCTCGGCATGGACAAGAAATGCAGCCGTTACACGTCTTGCCCCGCTGCGCACGCGGATCGGGGCGGTCCGCATCTCCACACCGTCCGGGTCGGACGCGTGGATCCAGCGATCCATCTCTAGCAGCGCGACCCTTTCTCCGTCGATCGAGATCTCGACCTGCTCGGGGACCTCAGCGGTCTGCAACGCCGAGCGACCGTTGCCCACGATCGTGCCTGTCGTCTCGTGGTGAAACGAAACGCGGAACACGTACTCGCCGTCTGCGACGAAGTAATGGAGGACCGAGGTTCCGCCGCGGGTTCCGAACGGGGCCCCCTCAGCGCGTTCGAGCTGCGAGGCCCACCGGGCCACTCGATACTGCGCCTCCGTGGGCGTCGCGTTGGGGTCGCCGACAGCCATTCGACTGACCGCTGCGGCGGCATTCAGATACGCATCGAGAAGGGTGGGTGACAGCAGCTGCGCGTCGGCGATGTTGTCGAAGTTGGCGCTCTTCGTATCCGGCGGTAGGTAGGCCGAGGCGTCGATCGTGAGTCCGAGGAGGTCCCCAATCGACCGTTCGTACTCGGCGCGGTTCAGGCGCTGGAACGTGCGCCCCCCCGGATTAGGATGGGCGGAGGCCTGGGCGTCCAGGTTCGCTTCGAGCGACTCCACTAGCTGCAGGAGGGTATCGCCTCCCGGGCGCTTCGCACCCGGGGGCGGCATCATGCCCGCGCGCAGCTTGCGGATCATCTTCTCGCCGGTCTCGGGGGTCCGGCCGGCGTCTAGGGCACGAAAGTCCTCGAGGGACAAGTTGCCGCGCATTCGGCGGTCGTCGTGGCAGCCCATGCAGTACTCTTTGATGACGCCGTCGGAATCGACCGCGGGGCCCTCACTCGTCGACGCGACCTTCGACACGGCCATGAGGAACACGAGGCCGACCGTGATTACAGCTGAAGTAAAAACGCCCATGAATTTCCTGAGGTCGGTCGAGCCCCGCCACGATCGGCCGGCGCACGCGTGTACACCACGCGCGTACATTATGGCCCGCCGTGCCTGGCGTCCAGCGCTTAGTGAACGTGAGGTGGCGGGCCGGTAATCGAGGGGCGCTCGTACCGGGAACGATGCTCGTTCCGAGTTGAACTTCCATCGCTCACGTTGCCCCTAGTTGAACATCTCATCCTCTACGAGCGGGACAGTTTCACGACGGGAGAACCCCGTGACCAAAGAGAACCTTGAACAATTCATTCGGAAAATTACGGACGATGAACAACTACAAGCACGGATAGGTGAGGAGATGGAGGCCGATTCATTGAGCTCTTCGGTGGATCCGAAGGGACTGAGCCCCTCAATCTTCCCGAAGCACCCGCGTCGGATCGGGAATGGCGAAGAGTTTTCGAGGAATCACCGGTATGGGTCGTCCGTGGCGAGGTAGCGGGTCACATACGCCCCGACACCCTCCTCGACACCGAGGAACGGCGCGTCGTAACCGGCCGTCCTTAAGCGCCCCATATCAGCTTGCGTGAAGTACTGGTAACGATCCCGGATCTCGGCCGGAGTATCGATCCACTCGAGGGTGGGCTCCATCTCAAGCGCGGCGAACATGCTTCCGATCAGATCCAGGAACGTGCGTGCCTGGCCCGTGCCGAGATTGAAGAGTCCTGAGGTACCCGGGTGGTCGAGCAGCCAGAGCATCACCGAAACGCAATCCTGAACGTAGACGAAGTCCCGCATCTGCCCTCCGTCCGGATACTTCGGATCGTGGGAGCGGAAAAGCGTGACGGGATCGCCGGCCGCCGCCGTCCGAAACGTCTTCGACACCAGGCTCTGCATTTGGCCTTTATGGTATTCGTTGGGGCCGTAGACGTTGAAGAACTTGAGGCCCACCCACTGCGGGGGGGTCGCTGCCCCCTCGTCCACCCACCTCGCCACCATCCGGTCGAACAGGTGTTTGCTCCACCCGTAGGGATTCATGGGGCGGAGGCGTGAAAGCCCGTCGATCGAACCGTCGTCGTCGAAGCCGATCGAGCCGTCACCGTACGTGGCGGCGGACGAAGCGTAAATGAAGGGAACCCCAGTCCGGGCACACCACCGCCACAGATCCGCCGACAGGTGCACGTTCGTCGCGACAATCAGGTCCGCGTCGGTTTCCGTCGTCGAAGAAATCGCACCCATGTGGAAGATCGCACGGATCTCGCCCGCGTTCGCCTCGAGGAAGTTGAAGAGCTGCTCGGGGGGCACAAGCGCCGCCAGCTCACGCTTACTGATGTTTCTCCACTTATCAGCTTCCCGTAGACGATCGCAGACTACGAGGGCGGTCTCTCCGCGCTCTTCGAGCTCCGCGACCAGATTCGATCCGATGAAGCCGGTACCTCCGGTAACGACGATCATTCCGACCTAACTAGGATCACTCTCACCTCGACGGTCGGCTGATCGGGATTCATCGTGACGATATTGTCGCCGACGAAAATCACATCCGCGGGCAAACCAGCGTCGGGTGAGACCTCCCCGTAGCCACTGAGACCGGTACCAAGCGCGCACGCGACGACCATTACGGCCAGTTTCGACCTTTTTTATCATTCTACCCCGATGGCATATGGTCGTGGCAACGGCTCAGTCAACGATCGAAGGGCCTGATGGCGGGCCGTCATCATAGACAACAGCCTGCTCAGACACAACGAAATCGAGGTTTGACCGGCGCCTAGATTTACCAGGACTCGGCATCGAACACAGACCCCGTGGACCTGAACCTCGTTTCGGCCCAATGGGCGAAAGCCGATGAGGAGACTGGCGTGCGTCTGGCCGCTTCCGCTGGCCGCCACCACAGACCTGAAATCGATGTCCCGGTCGTCCGCTTGGTTCAGGAGTTCCTTCGCGGCCTCTACATACCCCACGCGCCCAGAGGAAGGCCACTTCGCTAAACCGGCTCCCGAGTGCGTGGTCCACCTTAGGATTTCGTTGGAGCAATGACCGGAAAGGCCGGGATCCGAGGTACCCAGAGCGGTTCGATTCAGATCTCGAAAGCCTTCATCATCGTCGAGGTCTCGCAAGATATGGCCAGCCACGTGCTCGAGCCTCTGAGCGACGGGAAGATCAAGGGCAAGCGCGTTCAAACGAAAATAGACAAGGGCCGGTAACCGCACATATGTTGCTTGTCGCAGCGGACTGAATCATTCCGTCCGCGAGACTGGCATGAAGAGGGCCGCCCTGTGATCACCCCGAAGACGTCCCGAACGCTTCTGCTCACAGCCCTGCTCGCTGCCCCGCTACTCGCAGCCTGCAGCGGATCCGCAGCTGACTCGGTGACATTCAATGTGGTGGAAGCCACGATTCCTGAAATGCAGCAGGAGATGGAAGAAGGGCGCCTGACATCCCGTCAGCTCGTCGAGGCCCACCTGATCCGCATCGCCATGTACGAGGAACGGGTGAACGCGGTCATCGCGATCAATCCGAACGCATTGGCCGATGCCGAGCGGCTCGACCAGGAGCGTGCAGACGGTCACGTACGTGGTCCGCTTCATGGTATTCCCGTTGCACTGAAGGACAATGTCCACACCATGGATATGCCGACCACGGGCGGAGCCAAAGCGTTTGAAGACTATTTCCCGCCGTACGAGGCGACCATCACGACCAATCTCCGTGAAGCCGGAGCGATCATCATTGCCAAGACGGTCATGACCGAGCTCGCGAACTTCACAGCTGCCGGCATGCCGGGGAACTACAGCGCGATCGGTGGCTACGGGCTCAATCCGTATGACCCCCGCCGTGATCCTCGTGACGGTCGAAACGATGGCCGGCCCGTCATGGGTGTTGGCGGGTCGAGTTCAGGGATCGGAACTGCGATGAGTTTCTGGGCGGCGAACGTCGGAACGGAGACATCCGGATCGATCCTTTCTCCGGCCAACTCGAACATGCTCGCAGCGATCAAGCCCACGGTCGGGCGAATCAGTCGATACGGCATCATTCCGATCAGTGGGGACCAGGATACTGCTGGCCCGATGGCCCGGACCGTCACGGACGCGGCCATTTTATTGGGGGTGTTAGAGAGCGCATCGCCTGATCCGAACGATGCGGTCACCACGCTCTGTCAGGTCCCGGCGAACGGAGACTACACGACCTTCCTCAACCTGGACGGCCTGCAGGGTGCCCGGATCGGCATCCCGAGAGCCCTGTACTACGACTCGATTCAGGTGCCGGGCACCAACCGATGGCAGAGCCGGATGAATGAGGAGAGTCGAGCCGTCATGGCCGATGCGATCGCCATCCTAGAGACCCAGGGGGCAATCGTCGTCGACCCTGCCGACATCCCGAGTGTCATCGACACGGATCCGGCCACGAGCCTGGTCACGAACGGTGGAAGCAGTGTCTTGAACTACGGCATGAAACGAGACTTCAATGCATGGCTTGCTACGCTGGGCGAGACCGCACCAGTGAAGACGCTCACCGAGCTACGTGAATGGAATCTCGCGCACCGCTCCATGGGCGCGATCAAATACGAGCAGGCACGGCTCGACGGTGCAGACGCGATCGACCTCGAAGCCGATCGCGCTCAGTATGAGGCTGACCTCATGCAGGACAATGTGCTTAACGCGACGCGCGGAATCGACGCGGCCATGACCGAGCATGAGCTCGACGCATTGCTCTTCCCGAGTTCCAGCGGGGCCGGAATCGCGGCCAAGCCCGGGTATCCGACTGTCATCGTTCCGTTCGCCTTCGTGGCAAACGATGGCGGCCCTGACATGCCGGCAGGGTTCGATGCCAAGCCTCGCCCCTTTGGCGTGAGCTTCACCGGATCAGCTTGCTCGGAGCCACGACTGATCGAGCTTGCCTACGCTTTCGAGCAAGCATCCATGCGACGGGTCACGCCTCCGGAGATGAACTAACGCGGCTGAACCAGGGCGGCTCGCGTCAGAAGAACTCGACGACGCCGGTCTCGAGACAGTACTCGGCGCCAACCACATGCAGACCTCCCCCGTCGACGAGTCGATGTAGCAGGTCGGAATGGGCGGTGAGGTCATTCATGGACGTGCCGACGTTCGTCCGGACCGCGTCCCCGATGAGCGATTCGGGCGTCCACCCCGGGGCCGCTGACGCAAGTCGTTCGACCGCGGGACGAATTCGGTCCACGATGGACTGCAGATTCGCAGAAGGAGCCGCCCCCGCGCCCCTGATCTGCTTAAGCGTCTCCAGGACCGCACCGCAGCCGGTGTGCCCCATCACAACGACGAGGCGTGTTCCGAACTCAGTCGCAGCAAATTCGACGCTGCCCACCTGAGATGAGGCCGCGATATTTCCGGCGACACGGATCACGAAGAGATCACCCAGCCCTTGATCGAAAATCACCTCAGCTGGGACGCGTGAGTCCGAACACCCGAGGATGATGGCGAATGGTGCCTGCCCGTCTACCACTTCGGCCCGACGGTGGTGCGCCTCGGCCACCGTCAGATTCGGTGCATCTGCCACGAATCGGGCGTTTCCATCTTGCAGGCGGGCGAGGGCTTCAGCAGCAGGAAGCGTCATCAATGTTCTGAGTAGGGAGGAGTGGCTCCACATATTCGCTCAGGAGCCCTCCGCACGGCAACTTCTGGTATAGATCCTGACCACATTCTAGTCTGGGGCGCCGTCGCTATGGGCGGGTCTATCGGCGCCTGGCTGGTCCGCGCCGGCCAGCCAGTTCGATTGGTCGACACCGCCGAACAGCGCGCCCGGGTCATGCGGGACACCGGCTTCACAATCATCGGGCCCGTCGACGAGTTCAGGGCAGACGCAGACTGCGTGCATCCCAGTGACGTGACCTCCGTGATCACGACCGCCTACCTCCCGTGAAGGCCCATCACACCGGGGCATCCGTCCAGGCGATCGGGCCCCTGCTGGCCCGTGACCGAGTCGTAGTCTCGATACAGAACGGACTCAACGACTTCGTCATTGCGACGGCCGTCGATGACGATCGCACGATCGGTTCGTTCGTGCCCTTCGGCGGATTCGACCCGGGAGCATCCGACATCGGAGTACGCTACACCTGACTCAGAGCCCCTACCCGAGTCCACCTTCGACCAGTCCCTACCGAGGAGCGCGCCGACGCACCTCTGTACCATAAGCCACAGACAGAGCTGGCCTTCGCAGGAGCAACACCATACCCCGCAGTACCTCACCTTTCGGGACAACTGGGTCGTTGTCATTCCTGTCACGACCCAATAAAGACATGCCTTTGTCAAACGCTCCTTAATTCACCAAATCCCCGAATACATCATTGTCAATCAAATATCCGCTTGAAATCAATACATCCTTTACTCGCGTCTCTTGTTCCCCATGAAGCAAAGTTAATCCGACACCAGCACCTCCAACAAACAGGCCAGGAGGATCCACTTTATAACCTTTTATACTACGCAAGTTTAACTCCTTACCTCCTTTCACCTCTTCAGTCCACTCTTCTAGCCGTTGAATAGATGCTCCTAGTAAGACAGCATCATCTAGTGATCGACCTGCTGCACCTAATGCCATCGTCCAACCCGGAAGACCGCAACAAATCTGATCCCGGATAGGCCTATGGTTGAGCGCGGCATCTCTCGCAAGCCTTAACCAATCGTTATATCCATTAACACCTTCGAAACCAACCTTTTTCATAACAGCCGCAGCTATTAGGGCTCCTGCAGCACCACCGCACCAAGACCGAGCAGGAACTTCTCTATCTTCAAGTGTTGTTAACTCTATATCTAGCCATTCGCCACTTTTACTAAGATTATCCAGCTGGAATGCAATAGTTTTTTCTATTGACCTTTGTATTTCTATATTAGCATTTCTTTTATGAGACCCTGCAATTGCTAGCGCACACATCATACCTGACGAACCATGAGCGAAACCTGACACAGGTGTTTCAAAGACATCCCAACCACCGCAATCCTTTTGACTATCAATCAATCTCTGACTGACTATGTCCCAAAACCTAGTCAACGTAGGATGCTCAACGGATATGTTTTTATGGGTTGACCAAGCATGAACACCTCCAGCCAACCCAGACAGACCTGACATTATGTCCAACCCTCCATATTCATCAACATCTTCACTTTCTAGTGCAGCAATCATTCCCTCCAAAGTTTTAAGAGTTGCAGTAGTGACTCCAGGATCGTCACTTGGGTCGCCAGGCAACACTAGCAAGGAAAGTAATCTACCGCCTATTCCTCCATTGAAACCCAGTTGATATGAAGTTGGCACATCCCCTTGACTGGCTTTGATAAAGAAAGATTCATTATCAACCCTGATTTTCTCTTCTATTTCACTACACTCAGATGACTTGTTAGTTATTAACCCTCGTTTCCGACAAAGACTTAGAAACACGGCAATCCCAAGAGATCCATCGTAAAGATTAGTGGGATACGTAAATGCCAGGCGATACCTTGCTTCACTAAATGTGAAGAATAGCCATTTCCAGGTATCCTTATAAATGGCCACATCAAGCAACTGATTTGCGATCCCTTGCGGCGTAACGGCCCCCACGCCCCCTCCCCTCTTGGGGAATATTTTTAAAACTGACTTGATGAGCTTGATTTGACGATCAGCATCTCCGGCCTGCCTAACCATCAAGCGTTGCTTGCAATTCCTTATGACCTGTCGGTGCAAGCCAGCTCTTACATTGCGACCATCATATAAATTGATCCTTGACCCACCCATATCTGTGGCAAAGTAGGGAATCCACCCATTCTCTATTTGGAGTACTTCGGACTGGCAGAGGAGGAGCCACGATCGGTTAATGTTTCCCGATTGTACGCACACGGCAAAGAGATCTTCATAGACTGAACTTAACTTACGCGAGGAACGTAGGGCTGAAGAGGACAAGGAGCGGCGAATAATTTTTGCGTAAATAGACGTGGACCGGAAAACAACGCGCTTCCTGAGCCTTAACTGGGCTATTTTGTCTAATTCACCACATACTGACGCCTCCAACCCTTTGTGGTAATAAATACGCTTAAGTTCAGAAAGATATAAACTTACGGGATCTATACCCCCACTGGGGAGGGAATACAATAGCTTTGTTATGGAAGGTGGCAGAAAGTGACAGAAGCCAGTGACAAGTATCGAATCTTCATTTTCAGACTTAGAAGCTGGCTTACCAACCTCATGAAAAAGTGTTTCACCATCAATTAACACGGGTATACCGTCCGCCAGCACAAGATTCTCTTCATGGCAGTCAGTAGCTCCACATACATCGAGGAGGACAGATACTAAAGCGAGACGACTTATCAAATCAGTTATTTGACCAGGTGCGCAAACCAGCTCGCTGTCGACGAATTCTTGATACCCCCAGTCTCCACAGTCTAGAGAAGGTGGCATCAAGTTGAATACTGGAACGTCACAGCTTTCGCATACAGTTAGCGTTAATCTTGAAAAGGCTTCCTCTAATGCTAATGATCTCGGCTTGTAGAATAGTTTAAAGCCATCGTTGAACAATAACATTGACGTCGATTGACTGTTTATGTGCCGGTCACCATAACCAAGTCTAACCGAATCAAGATCTTGGACACTTACGTTAAATCTTTTCTTTATAGAATTACCATCTTTAGAGATTCTGCGGCAGAGATCTCCGTAATTTTGCTCACAATTACTACCCCAAGTGGTAATCGCAGAAACGAGGCCTGGGTGATTGCGTGTGAGATTTATGATTTCTGATGATCCGAAACCCATGGAACTGGAGGAGTCGCGTCCGGCCATTGAGTCCTTGAAGTGCCTTAGCGCTTTATCCTCTTTAAATATTGATTGATAGATCTTGAGCAATGCCAAACATGCATCATCCTGAAAGTCTAAAGATAATGTATCAAAAATAGCGCACTCTTTTCTGCTGAGTCCTTTACGTATGTGGCTTAAGGTGGGAGCTACGATCACGTGGGAATCTTCAAGGGCACCAGAAAATATATTCGAGGCCTCATAAAGATTGAGCCAGCCTAAGCCAAGTAATTCCCAGTACTTGTTAGGTGAACAGCCACCTGGAGCAGGATCCAATTTAGATCTTTGAAGTTTCATTAGGTCTGATGGCAGGTTCCCTAAGATCAATAGCCTCTGCCAAAAGGCTTCGGGCAAATCACTTTTACCGAGTTGATGGGCGGCTCGCCTTCCCAGGACATCGATGGCTCGAGGCATTAAGTTCACTAACGCCCATTCTGTAATCGCTGGCAAATATGGTATTGCCATGAGTGCACCGAGCCAGGAACGTCGTTCTTTGTTTAAGTTTGCGTGCAGGGTTGATCTATTCTTGTTGGCCGAAGCAATATCAATCCAAGCCTTATAAAACTGGCTTTGGTTAGGTTCCATGTTCTTGTCCAAAGAATAAATATTAAAGCAGATTGATAAAGATCTTGACTGGATTTGTTACTCTTCCTCACCAAAGCCAGTGCTTTTGACGCCGCCTCTCATCGATCGCCCTGCCCGTTCGCCAATTCGGACGCCGGACGGCCGCTGTCCGTGGAGGCACCCAAGGAATCGTACCCGTTCGCAATTCAGTGCTGTGTGCCACCGATTCAGATGGTCATAGCCTTTTCTTCTTCCGATTCCGGACCTGACCCCAGGGGAACGAGGACAAGGGCTTGGGCCAGATATTCCAACGACCCAATTGACAGGAAAGCCAAGGCAGTGCGGAGTCAGGTTCAATGAGCTCCGATGCCTGATCTCACCCTGCGGTGGCCCACGCGCGGAGGCAGGACTCCATAACTAGGGGCGAGAAGTACGGCTCAACGGATGCGGGCTCGATTTGCGGGTAACCCCGGAGCATCAACCCTCGGTGCGGCGTGCCGAGGACTGGGTTGGTGGCCTCATCCTCCGCGCCCCCTACCTCACGCCTACAGATCCACTGCGACCGCTGCGACCGCGGCACGTAGTTTGCCATTCGAGGCAAGGACGCCGTGGTAGTGATCCCTGTGCACCCAGGGTGGCGGAATGGAGTCGGAGCCAGCCGCTCCAGTAGCCCGAGCGGAGTAAGGCGCAGTTCTGTACGTCCGTCCGGCATTGGACCGCTGGCGTACAGGTAAGAAGAGAACCCTAATACTGTTACAGCCAAAACTCAGAATCAGAGAGCGAAGTATGAGCCAGTCTTAGTTAGACACTGGTCTTAATTCCCACCTGAAAGGAAGATGCCCCGCAACTGTTGCATTCCTTACATGTACTAGTGTCACAGGTATGGGCCCCGCAACTGGAGCAATCCGTGCATGTACTAGTATCACATGTATGGGCGCCATCTTTTGCCATGAACTTCCGGATCCCAAGCGAACCACCAACTGATCTCATACCACCTGATACATTACTTAATTCTTCTTCTGAGAGCTCTTCGTTCTGTGCTTCAAAGTCACTCTGCTCTATATCAATACCTACTTGGCCTGCGATGTAGGCCAGATTTTCAAAAGTCTCTGCCTGATTAAGTTTTCTGGTCAGTTCAGGGTCATGGGAGGCACGTTTCCTAAGCTTGTCCATCGTCATATTGTATGCTCCATAGTTCGATAAAGTACTTTTTACTTCGTTCAACAATCGAATCGAGTCTAAGGCGTCCTTGCCCGGACTGTCAATTATCAGGAGGTCCGCGAGGCCTGCGGACTGGCGAGTGACCAGACCGAGCTGCGTCGATGGTAGGCATGTGCACTGCGCTCCGCCACCCCTATGCACAGGGATCGCTACCACAGCCTCCTTGCCCGAATGCCAAACTCCGTGCCGCGGTCGTAGCGGATCGGTAGGCCTGAACTGGCCGCTGCGGAGGATGAGGCCAAGCAGCCCGGTCCTCGGGCACGTCGCACCGAGGGATGATGCCCCCCCCCGCCCGCAAATCGAGCCCGCATCCGTCTCAGCACTCGGATTCATTCCCTTCGTTGGTAAGTGCTGGGAGAATAGACGGCGCGCTACGTGAGCGGTAACCGTGGGAAGGAAGATTACGACCTTCCCCGGAAGCGTGTTTGCGCGAACAGCGGTTTCCCCGCAGCATTGTCCGATTCTTGAATGGCTCCTGATACCCACTGCCGGGGGACACCTGTGACCGATCCCACCGCCGATCCTCTCCAACCTTCGGAGGGCGACGCGTTCTCGGATCTGGAGATGCCCGACCTGACCCTCAAGGGTCTCATGAGCCATTTCGGGCCGGGCGTGATCCTCATGATGACGGGGATCGGCACGAGCCATCTGGTCACAGCACCCGTAGCCGGTGGTCGGTTCGGGTATGTGCTCCTCTGGTGCATCCCTCTCTCGTACGTCTTCAAGTACTACGGCTTCGAGATGGCCTTCCGTTTCACGAACGCCACGGGCAAGAGCCTGATCGAGGCGTACGGCACGGCGTGGAAGAAGTGGCCGCTGTGGTACGTGCTCATCACGACCCTGCTCCAGTGCGCACTCGGGCAGGCGGGGCGTCTCGTCGCGGCGGCTGCGGTGCTCTATTACATGTTCAGCGAATCAATGGGGCTGCCGGTGCCTCTGGCTGGCTGGGGCTTGGCTGTAGGCCTGATTTCGGTGGTCATCATCCTACGAGGGCGCTACGAGGCGGTCGAGTTGGCTGCGAAGGTGCTGGCGTCCGTACTGGTGGTCTCCACTGTGGCTGTTTTTGTCGTCGAGCCTGCGCCTATTTCTCAGATGGCGCACTTCTTCCTGGTTGAGATTCCGGACGGATCCTGGCTTATCATCGCCGCGTTCCTCGGTCTGCTGCCCACCGGAATGGACGTCTCGCTGCAGGCGTCAGAGTGGGGCAAGGCCAAGAAGAAGGGCGTGAGCAAGATCCGCGAGCGCATGGAGGACATGGGGCTTGCACATCGCTACGACCCCTTCGACCCGAATCCGGCTCACCTCACGGTCGACACGTCAAAGCTCCCAGAAAATGCGAGAGAGTACTGCCAGCGCTGGTTCAAGATCGGGATCTGGGACTTCCGGCAGGGGCACGTCGTGTCCTTCCTACTTGCCAGCATATTCATGCTGTTGGCTGCCGTGTGGTTGTACCCGAGTCCGGTTGAAGGTCGGGCTGTGATGGGCGAGATCGCGGGAATTTTTACGCGAAGCGTAGGACCCCAGATGATGATGGTGTTCATGGTCGGAGCCCTCGCGGCCACGTTCTCCACGGCGTTCAACTACTTCGACGGGTGGCCCAGGATCGTCGGTGCCTGCTGCAGAAACCTGTTCCGTAGCACGGCGTCACTGCAGGGAATCGACCGGACAACTCTGACACCCGCACACCGGAGCGCATGGTACTCAGAGTACAACATCTACCGGATGACGATGATCTACTCACTGGTCACCTCTGTGGCGATCGTGGCCGGATTGCAGAGGCCGGTGTTCCTGGTGCTCGTCGCCTCGGCGCTGGCCTTCTTCGTGGCGCCGGTGATCTTCTTCCTGAACTTCTACTACTGCCTGACGATCATCCCCAAGCAGGATAAAGCGTTCTATCCGTCGACGTTCGCTCAGTGGTTCGGATGGTTCAGCCTCATCGTCTTCACGGGGATGAGCCTCGTACTGATCTTCTGGCGGATCTGGGTACCGGTCTTCGGAGGCTGACCGCTCAGACCCCGTACGCTCCCGCAGCGCGGGCGCGTTGCTGGACCAACGCCAGCACCACATCGATCGTCGGAGTCGGTACGTCCACGAGGCGCCCCATCTCCTGAACGGAGGTCACCAGGGCGTCGATCTCCATCGGTCGACCGCGCTCCAGGTCCTGGAGCATCGATGTCCGATGGGCTCCCACAGCTGCCGCTCCGTCCATGCGTTTTTCCACGTCGACTGGAAAGCGGGCGCCGAGCTTCTCGCCAATGGTCTGGGCCTCCAGCATCATGGCCTGAGCCACCGCCCGAGTGCCGGGATCGGTCGCGACGGTGTCGAGCGTCTCCAACGTCAGTGCGCTGATGGGATTGAAGGAGAGATTACCCCACAGCTTTACCCAGATCTCGTCTCTTATGCGCCGCACGGGCACGCGGAATCCGGCCTCTTTGAGGGCGCCCGCCAGAGCCTGCACCCGCTCGGTCTTCTCACCGGAGGGTTCTCCGAGCGAAAAACGGTTCCCGCTCAGGTGCTTGATCACGCCCGGTTCCACGACCTCGGTGGCGGGGTATACCACGCACCCGATCGCGCGCTCAGGGCCGATCCCATCCCACTGCACACCCCCCGGGTCGACCGACTCCAGACGGTGGTCGCGCCAAGGGCCCTCCAGCGCATAGAAATACCACCACGGCACGCCGTTCACCGCACTGACCACAGCGGTGTCTGGGCCCAGCAGCGGCTGCATGGCCCCCACAACTGCCGGCGCGGAATGCGCCTTCAGCGTGACGATGACGAAGTCCTGGGGTCCAGCTTCGGACGGGTCGCTGGTGCAGAACGGCCGGGCAACACGCTCTTCGCCATCAATGAGGAGCTTGAGGCCATTCTCCTTCATGGCCTCCAGATGTGGCCCCCGGGCAATAAGCGTCACGTCCTCTCCGGCGAGCGCCAGCTGCACTCCCAGATACCCGCCGATGGCTCCCGCCCCGTAAATGCCGATCTTCATTGGCTGTGCCGGCTCAGGCGAGGCCCAGTTGCTCGGCCATGCCGATGCGCTTGAGCTTGCCCGTGGGGCCTTTAGGGATCTCATCCATGATGAGCACGGTGCGCGGGACCTTGAAATCGGCTAGGCGCCCCGAGGCGAACGCGCGAATCTCCTGAGCATCCGCTTCGACGCCCTCCCGCAGCACGACCGCCGCCGCGACCTCCTCACCGAGTTTGTCGTGTGGCATCGCGAAGGTACACACCTGCTGAACGGCAGGGTGATCCATCAGCACCACGTCCACCTCTCCAGGTGAGATCTTCTCACCGCCCCGGTTGATGATTTCCTTGAGGCGACCCGTCAGCGTGAAGAACGCGTCTTCGTCCATGACGCCCTGATCTCCTGTGCGGAACCAGCCGTGCGTAAACGCCGCGGCGTTGGCCTCCGGGTTGTTCTCGTAACCCTCGGTCACGTTCGGACCACGAATTACAATCTCCCCCGCCTCTCCGGCACCGAGCAACTCACCCGCAGCGTTCATGATGGCCACCTCGGGTCCCGACGCGATCCCCACCGTGCCCGCTCTGCGCTCGCCCGGAGGGAGTTGGTTGCAAGTCATCTGGTGCGAAGCCTCAGTCATGGCGTAGGCCTCCACCACGGGTACGCCGAACGTGTCCTCCAATGCCTCTAGCACCTGCGGAGGCAGAGACGACGACGAGGAGCGAATGAAGCGGAGCTTTGCCCTTTCGACAACCTCGGTATTTCGCGGTGCCCTGGCGAGGATGGTCTGGTGCATCGTGGGCACGGCCGAGTACCAGCTTGGTCCCACGTCGTCGAGCCATCCGAAAAACTTCAGCGCGTTGAAGCCGGGAGTGCACACCACCTCGGCGCCCGTGGAAAGCGAAGAAAGCACCGGCGCCATGAGTCCGTGGATGTGGAAGAGCGGCATCACGTTGAGGCAACGATCCGCAGGGGTCAGCCTGAGCGTCGTCCGGATGTTTTTCGCGGAGGCGCAGACATTACGGTGCAGAAGGGGAACGATCTTGGGTCGAGCTGTGGTCCCCGACGTGTGCAGAACCAGGGCGACATCATCTGGTTCAGCCGGCCCCGACTGGGACGCGCGAACATTCGACGAATCGCCCTCCGGGCCACCCTGACTCACGAGTTCGAAAACGCCAGCCGCCGCACCCTCAGGGACCCGCAGTTCGATCACCTCGACGCCGAGTGCTCGTGCGCTGTCGATGGCCTCGGAGTTACTCCCCTGTTCCACCACGAGCGCCCTGGCATTTAGGTCTCCGAGATAGAAGTCGTATTCCTTGAGTTTATAGCCCGGGTTGAGTGGTGCGGTCGTGGCGCCTGCCGCTATGGAGATGAACGCTGCGGCCATCTCTGGGCCGTTGGGGAGTACGATCGCGACACGGTCGCCGCGGCCAATCCCCATCCCATTCAAGCTCGCCACCGTGTGGTCGACCTGCGCCCTGAGGCCCTCATAGGTGAGGCTTGTCCGTCCCGGAGCCCCGATCGCTGGAGCATCCGAAGGGCCGGTCTTGAGAAGGGCTCGCACAGTCCTGGGGTCTGTCATGACTCACTTTCGCATCTGGGGGCGGGCGCTGGAAAGATCCACACTAAGCTGAAACGGTGGGTCCGTCGAGAGACGCTCGACCGGACCGAGAGCGTCGCGTAGGCCGGTCGCTGGCATAGCCTTGAACAGTGCAGGCCTCGGGATCATCCTGAGTCCGACTTCGGGCTCCAATCCGAGCACCCCGCTCCTCTTCGGTGCGTTTTCAAGGGGGGCATTCATGACTTCGACAGATCAGACCT